>NZ_RPFZ01000002.1 GCF_003815535.1 Aurantiacibacter spongiae
TGGTGGCGCTCGCCAAACGCTATTACGAGGAGGACGATGCCAGCGTCCTGCCGCGCTCCATCGCCAGTTTCGAGGCGTTCGAGAACGCCATGAGCCTGGATATCGCGATGGGTGGATCGACCAACACCGTGCTCCACCTGCTCGCCGCCGCGCACGAGGCGGGGGTGGACTTCACCATGCGGGACATCGACCGCCTCAGCCGCAAGGTGCCTTGCCTGTCCAAGGTCGCGCCGGCCAAGGCCGACGTGCACATGGAGGATGTTCACCGCGCCGGCGGGATCATGGCGATCCTGGGCGAGCTCGACCGCGCCGGGCTGCTTCACACCGCGCTGCCGACCGTCCACTCGCCGACGATGGGCGATGCGCTGGACGATTGGGACGTGATGCGCACCGGCAATCCCAGGACGCACGAATTCTACCGCGCCGCGCCCGGCGGCGTGCCGACGCAGACCGCCTTCAGCCAGTCGCGGCGGTGGGACGACCTCGATACCGACCGGGAAACCGGAGTGATCCGGGCCAGGGATCATGCCTTCAGCCAGGATGGCGGGCTGGCCGTGCTGTACGGCAATATCGCCCGCGATGGCTGTATCGTGAAGACCGCGGGCGTGGACGAGAGCATCCTCACCTTCAGCGGCCGGGCCCGCGTGTTCGAAAGCCAGGACGCGGCGGTCGCGGCGATCCTGGCGGACGAAATAGTGGCGGGCGACGTGGTGGTGATCCGCTACGAGGGGCCGAAGGGCGGGCCCGGGATGCAGGAAATGCTCTATCCCACCAGCTACCTCAAGTCGAAGGGGCTTGGCGCGCAATGCGCTTTGCTGACCGACGGGCGGTTCTCTGGCGGCACGTCGGGCCTGTCCATCGGGCACGTCTCGCCCGAAGCGGCGGAGGGCGGGGCCATCGCCCTGGTGGAGGAAGGCGACGCGATCGCCATCGACATTCCCAACCGCACCATATCGCTCGGCATTTCGGAGCAGGACTTCGCCAACCGGCGCGCGGCGATGGAGGGGCGTGGCGAGGCCGCCTGGCAGCCCCGCGACAAGCGCGAGCGGCGCGTGACCGAAGCCCTGCGCGCCTACGCCGCGCTCACTACCAGCGCGGCGCGCGGCGCGGTGCGCGATGTCGATCAGGTGACGCACGGCGCATGAGGGCATGTGCGCTTCTCGCTGCGACGGCGCTCGCCGGCTGCGGGGCGGGGGATGCCAAGCCACCCGGGCAGATCATCGAGTGCGCGCTGGAGGGGGCGGGGTCGTTCGCGCCCGATTGCACCATGCAGCGCGGCGAGGGCCGGGGGACGGACGTGCTGATCGTGCGGCACCCCGACGGCAGCTTCCGTCGCTTCGAACTCGGCGTTCCGGGGCGCGGTATCGTCACCGCGGACGGCATGGAACAAGCCGAGGTGGAGCGCGGCGAAGGCCTGGTTGAGCTGCGCGTCGGATCCGATCGCTACCGGATACCGGTCGCCCGATGAAACCCACGACCGATCCGGTTCTGACCGCGCGGGAAATGCGCGGCGCCGAAGAGCGGCTGATGGCGGGCGGCGCGACCGCGCGCACTCTGATGGAGATCGCCGGGCGCGAAGCCGCCGACTGGGTGTGGCGCGCGGCAGCGGGGCGAAGCGTTACCGTGTTGTGCGGGCCTGGTAACAATGGCGGCGATGGCTTTGTAATTGCTAGGGTCTTGCAGGAAAGGGGTTTGCCGGTCGAGGTGATCGCGCCGCTCGATACCGGCGCGCAGGCGGCAGGCGAAGCGCGCGCCGCCTATGCCGGACCGATCGTGGAAAGCGCCGACAACGCGGTGCTGGTCGATTGTCTGTTCGGAACCGGGTTGAGTCGCCCCCTGGGAGGCGATCTGACTGGTCTGCTGCGCGATCTGGCTCAGCGTCATGCCTACCGCATCGCGGTCGATCTGCCGAGCGGAGTCGAAAGCGACGCTGGCCGGATGCTCGACGAAGACCTGCCCGACTATCACCTGACCATCGCGCTCGGCGCGTGGAAGCGCTCGCACTGGCTGATGCCGGCAGCCGCGCGCATGGGGGAGCGGCGGCTCGTGGATCTCGGGATCGGGGAGGTCGCGGGGGCCGCGCGCCTGTCCACCACGCCGCAAGTCTCGCCGCCGCCCGCTTCGGCGCACAAATATTCGCGCGGTCTGCTGGCCGTGGTGGGTGGCGCGATGCCGGGCGCCGCGATGCTGGCGGCGCGCGCGGCCATGCGCGCCGGAGCAGGGTACGTGAAGCTGCTCGCCGATTACAAGAGCCCCATGACGCCCGACGAACTCGTCGTCGACGATTCGGCGCTGGAGGAAAGTCTTTCTGACGAGCGGATCGACGCGGTTGCGATCGGTCCCGGCCTGGGCCGTGACGCCGCGGCGCGCGGACGTCTGCTGACGGCACTGGCCCGCGCCGACCGGCTCGTCCTCGACGCCGACGCGCTCATGCTGCTTCGCCCGGGCGATATCGAAGACGGGCAGGAGGTGTTGCTGACGCCGCACGGCGGAGAACTCGATGCGCTATGCCAGGCCTTCGGGGTAGAGGCGAGCGATCGGATCGAACGGGCGCTGGCGGTGCATCGGTTGGCGGGTTGTGCGATCCTCGCCAAGGGTCCGGACAATGTGCTGATCGATCAGGATGGGCAGATCACGCTGTTCCCGCCCGCGCCGTCCTGGCTCTCGACCGCAGGCACGGGCGATGTTCTGAGCGGTATTGCCGCCAGCCGCATGGCGACAGGCAAGAACGCGGGCGATGCCGCGGAAGAAGCGGTCTGGCTGCACACGCTTGCCGCCCGGATGACCCCGGCTCCCTTCTGCTCCGGCGATCTTATACGTTATATTCCAATTGCCTACGAGCATTTTCTGTGAACGAACCGGACTTGATCACCCGCCTCGCCGCGAAGGGCGACGGCGTGACGGCGAGCGGTCGTCATGTGGTTCTCGCCGCTCCGGGGGACCTGGTGGAGGCGGACGGCACGCTCCACCCCGGTCCGCATCACGTCGCCCCGCCATGCCGGCATTTTCCGACCTGCGGTGGATGCCAGTTGCAGCACGCAGACGAGGAGACGCTGGCCGACTTCGTGACCCAGCGAGTCGAGAACGCCGCCCGCGCCCAGGGTCTCGTCCCCCGCGCACTCGCGGCGCCTGCCATGTCTCCGCCTCGCTCCCGCCGCCGTGCAAGCCTGAAGATCGCGAACGGGGGTGGCAGGCCGATCATCGGTTTCACCCAGGCTGGCTCGCACCGCATCGTCGACATGCGCGAGTGCCACGTCCTGCTCCCCGACCTGTTCGCTCTGGTTCCCAAACTCCGCGACTACTTCGCCGGAAAGAGGGGAAAATATGCGATCGGCGCCGAGATGGCGCGCAGCGACCAGGGTGTCGACCTCGGACTGACGGGCTTCTTTCCCGATGGTCTTTCCGAGACCGAGGCGCTGCTCGATTTCGCGCGCGATAACGGCCTGGCGCGTCTGACGCTCGATCAGGGGTACGGCGCGGAAGGGTTCTGGGAGCCGGAGCCCGTGACCGTCACGCTCGGCGGCCACCGCGTATCCTTTCCCGCCGGGGCGTTCGTGCAGGCGACTGCGCAGGCCGAACGGGCGCTGACCGGGGCCGCCCTGGAATGGCTCGACGGCTGCGACCAGGTCGCCGACCTGTTCTCGGGTCTGGGAACCTTTGCAATCCCCTTGGCCGCAAACGCGAAAGTGCTGGCGGCAGAGGCAGACCGCGCGGCCGTTCTCGCCTGTCGCGGCGCCGCGAATTCCGCCGGGATTCCGGTTCAGGTCGAACACCGCGACCTGTTCCGCAACCCGCTTCGCGCCGAGGAGCTGCGAGGGTTCGACGCGGTGCTGCTCGACCCGCCGCGCGCCGGGGCACGGACGCAGATCGAGCAGATCGCGGCGAGCGGCGTCGGGCGCGTCGTCTATGTCAGCTGCAACCCGTCGAGCTGGTCGCGCGATGGGCGGGTGCTGGCCGATCATGGCTATGCGCTGGAGGAGCTGCGTCCCGTAGGCCAGTTCCGCTGGTCAACCCATGTCGAGCTGGCGAGCCTGTTCGTGAAGCACGACTAGCAGGCGCTCGGCCAGCCAGTCGGCGTCCTCGGGCGCGGAGAAGGCGTGGTCCGCCTGTTCGCGCTTCATGATCCGATCATCGTTCTCCGGCCAGCTTCGCGCAAATGCCTGTGCGGTGCGGTCGCGCCCCGCCAGGAGAATTTCGACAGCCCCGTGGTAACGCGCAAGACCCGCCGCCATGTCCTCGATCAGGGGTGTTGGCGGCGGGGGGGGGCGCAGCGCGGCCACCATTCCGCGCAGCAGGCTGGCGTAGGATACTCCGCCGGTGACGAGCCTCGCCAGTTCGCGCGGATTGCGCAGCTTTTCCGAATAGCGGGCGCGGATGGCCGCGGGCGGGAGCGCCGCGTCGTCGCTTTCGAACGTCCAGGGGTTGGCCAGAACGAGCGCGTCGCATCCGCCCCCCGAAACCAGCATCAGCGCCGAAGCGGCATCGCAATTGCCAAAGGCCACCACGCGCCGCACACGGGGCGCTTCGCGGCGAAAGGCCCGGATTGCAGCACCGAGATCGGCTCCGGCATCGCGGAATCCGCAATTGTCGCCGGAACTGTCGCCTACGCCCCGCCGATCGAACCGCCAGACGGGATAGCCGGACCGCGCGACCCGCGCGGCGAGGCGCGAGAGCGACCCGAACGGCCCACTGCGGACCTCGTTTCCCCCGCCCAGGATCAGCAGCCCGCTCGCGCCCTCGGCCTCGTCCAGCGTGGCGACGAGCGTTTCGTCCTCGCATGGGAAGCTGACGAACCGCCGGGTCACGCGAACCGCTCCGCGACGATCGCGGCCAGCGCGTCGGCCTGCGCCGCATCGTGCGCCGGTTCTGCTCTCAGCCACAGGCCGGGGCCGGGCAGATCGGACTGTGTTACCTGGTGGGCAGGCGGGCGCGGCGGTGCGGCGGTCTCCAGCTGCGCAATCATCGCCGGTCCGAGTTCGAAACCAGCGAGCGTGCAACCCTCCCGCCGCGCATGCGCCAGCAACGTCTCGCGCGAGGTATCGTGACCAGCCTCCCGATCCGCGAGTATGCGCGCGCGCAGGAGGGCGCGGAGTATCGTCTCTCCCCTGACCGGAGCGTAACACAGGCCCGGAAGAACGCCCGGGTCGATGAGCGCCCCCGCGCGCAGCGTCACGACATGGGTAACGCCGCTCTCCCTCGCCAGAGCGGCAATGGCGGTCCGCCATCTGTCGAGCGACTGCTCCCCCAGCGGCGCAAGGCTTTCGTTCAGACCGGGAAGATCGGGAAGCAGGCTGTCGATACCGGCACGATCGAGCCGCCGCATGATCTCCACGGTGAAATGGCGCAGCTTGTGTCCCTCGTCGAACAGCGCCGGAACAACGAGTGCGCGCCGCTCGCGCTGCCTGTCGAAGCGAAGCAGGTATTCCGCGCTTCCCGAAGACGGAGCCCAGGTGGCGGGCCGCATGGCCGGATCAGCTGGCGCGCTTGCGCTCGACGAAATCGCGCAGGCCGCCATAGGTTTCGAGCATCTCCCCCTCGACGTCCTCGTCGTCGATGACGATGTCGAGCCGATCCTCGATCTCGGTCAGCAGACCGGCGACCGCCATCGAATCGAGTTCGGGCAGGTGTCCGAACAACCCGCTGTCGTCATCGAGCGCAGTGACCCGCTGGGCCGACAGGCCGAGCACGTCGGAGAGAACCTCGCGCAGCACCAGGTCGGTTTCGCCGGCGACTTGCCGGGTCTGGGGAAGGTTGGGGGCCATCCGCCTGCCCCTAGCCACCCCGCGCGGCGGGCACAAGCTTGCGCGCGATACGCCGGGCGAGCGCGGGCCAGGTGCGCGGGGTGCGCGGGTCGAGGCAGGTGATGCGATGACGGGTGCGCGTCTCTTCCATCCAGTCGGCCTTGTAGGCATCGTTTCCAGTTCCGAAATCGACACAATCGACCCCGGCCGCGTCCAGCGCATGTTCGAACAGGGCGGCTGTCAGAACACTGCCCGGCGAGAGGCGCGTCGCGTCCTGCCGGTGGGCGAGCTTGTGAATGAAGGCGGTGCCATTCTCGATGGTCCAGAACTGGGCGGCGACAGGCTCGCCGTCATGCCGGGCGAGACCGAACAGGAAGTGTCCCTTGCGCGACTGGGCGATCGCGAATCGTCTGAGGAAGTCGGGATCGCCCTCGGCGGGCTTCCAGCTGACCGCGTAGATCTCCTCGAAGGCTTGCCAGTCCTCGTTCGAAAAGGTCGTCGCTATCTGCGTCTGGACGGCCTTGGCCTTGCGTTTCAGCGTGGTGCGCAGGCGACCGGGGCGCGTCGCCAGATAATCGGCGAAAGGGCGTCCAGCGGGGCGCAGGATGTGGTTCGTATCCGCCGCTTCGCTGAAGACACGCCACCCGCCTTCCCGGAAGGCGCGGACGAGAATGCCGGTCACGTCGCGCTCCGCCGGGACGCCAGCGAAATCGATGCGCGCATGGTTCGTGCGCAGATCGCGCGCCAGGTTCGCCAACAGACGCGGGGCCGCGGGGCCGCTCAGCAGCGGTTGCCAGGTGAACGCGTACCAGTTGGCGAGACTTTCCAGCCCCCTCGGCCCGCGGTTCAGCGGCAGCAGCACGCGGCTCGACCCTTCGCGGGCCGTCGCATAGAGGGGGCGGGTTCTGCGCGTCTCGAGCAACGCGAACCAGTCGCGCGTGGCGAACGGACCCGGCCCCCACCAGGCGGGGTCTTGCAGGTCGTTTACCGTCTCGTGATATGCAATCGTCGTCACGTCACCCAAGCCGCCGAGTAATCCATGTCCGCCGCGCCCCTTCCCGCCATCCTGCCGATCGACCACCTCACCGAGAGAGGGGCGGACGACACGCCGGCGCTGGTTCTGCGCGGGGAGACCCTTACCTTTGCGGACTTAAGAAGCCGTGTCGCGAGCCTCGCGGGGTGGCTGGCGCAGCGCGTTCCGCTACGCGGTGCGCGGGTGGCGAGCTGGGCTGCGAAGGGGGAGGCGACCTGCCTTCTCCCGCTCGCCGCGGCGCGCGCCGGACTGGTGCACGTCCCGATCAACCCGCTGCTCAAGAGAGCGCAGGTCGCGCATATCCTCGCCGATAGCGGCACATCGCTGCTCATCGGAAACGAAGCCCGGCTTTCCTCCCTGGAACAGGGCGATAGGCCGGACACCTGCGACATTGTGGAGGAGCGTGACGCGCTCCTGTCCGCGCGGGGCGCAGGCCCCAATGCGCCCTGTACGGCCGATCCGGACAGGCTTGCCGCAATTCTCTATACCAGCGGGTCGACCGGAAAGCCCAAGGGCGTGATGCTGAGCCATGCGAACATGTGGCTGGGGGCGGCCAGCGTGGCCGGTTATCTCGACCTCGAACGGGACGACGTGACGCTCGCCGTCCTGCCGCTGAGCTTCGATTACGGGCAGAACCAGCTGTTCTCGACCTGGTATGCGGGCGGGTGCGTCGTGCCGCTCGATTATCTGACCCCGCGTGACGTTATCAAGGCGTGCGCGCGCCACGGCGTCACCACGCTGGCCGCCGTCCCGCCGCTTTGGCGCCAGCTCGTGACGCAGGACTGGCCGCGCGAGGCGGCGACGTCTTTGCGGCGCCTCACCAATAGCGGCGGTGCCCTGACCCGCGATCTGGTAAGTGCCCTGCGCACGACCTTCCCCGATGCCCGCCTGTTCCCGATGTACGGTCTGACCGAGGCGTTCCGCTCAACCTACCTCGATCCCGATCTGGTCGACAGTCATCCGACCTCGATGGGGCGCGCGATCCCCTTTGCGGAAATTCTCGTCATCGGTGCGGATAGCGCCATCGCCGACGAAGGCGAACTGGTGCATTGCGGCCCGCTGGTGGCGCAGGGGTACTGGCGCGATGCGGAGCGCACGGCCCTTCGGTTCCGGCCCGCGCCGGCGGCGTCGCGCCACGGCGGCATGGCGGTATGGTCAGGCGACACCGTCCGGCGCGACGAAGACGGCCTGCTCTACTTCGTGGGGCGCGACGATGCGATGATA